>NZ_FNUD01000001.1 GCF_900106095.1 Pseudomonas deceptionensis
AAAAAAAGCATTTTTTACAAAATCAATTTGATTGTATGCCTTAGAAAAAGCACGCTCAAATGAATTAATCTCTCTATTTATCCTAGAAAGCTTAGAAGTAAAATGGTTTACTGCATCCAAGCCTATCCAATGGGAAAGCCCATTAGCCATACTAGTAAATTGGTCTAAAATATCTTTTTGAATAAAACTCAATCCGAATTTTTCATCGATAAATTTCAAGAATTTATGAATTTCAGAAGACGCTAACTCCTGATACTGATCTTGGTTTAGCGGCTCACGAATATTATCCTCTTTCGCTTTCTTAGCGGCTTTTTCTGAAGAAGCAAGCTCGCTAAAAAGATCACAACAAATATAACCAAGCTTTTTACTGCGGTCTTCAATTTCCTCCATAACACAACTCACAATTTTTTCGCAATAGTATTGCTCGCAATAAGTATATGCGTTAGAAAGAAAAATAATTTCATCGCTTAAAAATTTCAAACAAACATCTATATAAGTATGTATTTCTTTCAAGGAATCAAAATTTATCAATCCAGTTTTCTTAAAATCAAGATCCATGTGTTTGGCTAAAAAGAAAGGATCGATAACTTCTGCGACACAACTTTTATTCCCAAGAGATGCATAATAATTCATTGAATATCCGCCGATTTTATATATCACAACTGCCAGTTTATTAAATTTTATAGCTATGAATAGATAAACCTAAAAAACCATACGTTCACGTAAAGCCATCACTCGTGAAGCCGACAGATCACGAATATCCTCATTGTGAAAAATCAGGTGCGCTCGGTGCGGCTTGGTTTCCTCATCCCCAAGCTCCAAATCCTCCATTAGAAACTGATGCTTACCCTGGTAGGTCGCCGCGAGGTCAGCCGCCAAGCTGCGTGCGGCTTCTCCAGGCGTAACTATGGCCCAACCGATGATGTCAGACAGCTGTTCGGCTGGTGATCGCGGTGTCACGCCCTGAGCGGCGTTGCAGGCAAATTCGTTATAGAGCTGCGCGCCCAGTTCCGGATCGTCCGCAGGATTTCCCGGGCACAGCCGCGGCTCCCAGGGAAGCACGTAGGTCGATTGACCGAGAACGTCTTGCCGGACGTAGTCCGAGGGTTTGGCTAAACGCTGCATAAGGTTTGCTCCTAGGCGAAAATTGCATGGTAACGCAGCAGACTTTGGGCAGCTGAAAGCTGCTTCCAGAGCGGCCTTAGCCGCTCTGATAAACCGCCGGCGAAGACGGCGGAAACAGCTGGACAGACACCACCCGAGCCCACGAGGGGGGTGAGGAAAAATGGCCCCCAGGCCAAATTTTTCCGTTCTGCCCTGGTGCAGCCCGTCCAGGGCGAAACCAGGGTGCGCAGCATCCGGCCGCACCGCTTGCGTGCGCGTCAGGTAAAACCGGACCAACCTGGATTCGCGATGGAGCAGTCGAGAAAGGGACAACGGACCGCAACGAGACGTCGCGCAATGGCAGAATGCAGGTTGGTCCGGCTTTGCCGGGCGCGCACGCGGGTGAATTTTCGAGACAAGCCCGTCCAGGGCGCAGGGGAGGAAAGAGGGTGGAGGCTCGCGCAGCGAGTCGGAACCCTGAAAGCCTGACGGGGCGCTCCCCCGGAAGGTTTGGGCGTCCCGCAGGGCGGCCACGACAGACCGTAGGGATGGCGCGCTGTTGCTCTGCTTTTGTCTTGGATTATCTATGTGGCGTTCTATTGGTC